>NZ_JAWRXI010000107.1:0-324 GCF_046535075.1 Brevibacillus sp. SIMBA_040 | reverse complement strand
ATGTGACTCGAGAGCCTGAATAAGTTCCCCCTCGTTCTGCATAACGCGCGCGCCGGCTGCAAGCGATGCATTACCCAAATTTCTACGGGTGATGTATAGCTTCCGCCCGCGGGGATCTTCGCCGTGTCGGGCGCGGAGATTCGTATAAAAATCAATACTGGATTCGTCCAGGTAAGCTTGATTGTTGCGCAAGCTGAGCATAATTGCGCGATCGATTTTATATAGGGCGTTTGCGTAGTGCGGAACGATCCTGCTCCCATCGATGCCACTTAACGAAAGCAATGCGCGCGTCGAGTCAGTATAGACGGGCACAATAATGGGGCC
>NZ_JAWRXI010000049.1:0-678 GCF_046535075.1 Brevibacillus sp. SIMBA_040 | reverse complement strand
TAAAATGTACCCTATAGAGTAGACACGTTAAAAAAGTCTACCTATAGGGTACTTTTTTGTATACTTGAGAAAAACAGGGATTGGGGAAAATCATGAGTAAGAAGGTATTTACAGAAAAAGAAATAAAACTGCTAAAGCAAAATCCATACGTCAAATCAGTTAGCTCCAAGGCAATCACATATACTGATGAATTTAAACGTAACTACATCGTTGAACATGAAAAAGGAAAGTTTCGGAGTCAGATATTTGAGGAATGCGGATTTGATGTCAATGTCATTGGACCACAGAGAGTGAAATCATCTGCGGATCGATGGCTGAAAGCATACCGGGAAAATGGAGTAGATGGACTGAGCGACAGTAGAGCTAAACACGCTGGACGTCCTCGTGTAAAGGAACTGACTCTAGAGGAAAAGTATGCCCGTTTAGAGGCTCAAAACAATTTATTAAAAGCAGAAAATGAACTGTTAAAAAAGATCCAAATGGCAGAAAGGGGGTTGAAGGGAGGGCTGTAGCCTTACCTCCTAGCCTGAAATATATTCTTATCCGTTCCGTTATTGAGAAATTCCACCTTCCTAATATGGTGAGATACCTATGTGACGTGGCGGGTGTTTCACGGAGTGGATATTATAATTATTTCTCGGTCAAGTCTCAGGAACAAAGAAAGCAAAAAGACGAAAA
>NZ_JAWRXI010000106.1:0-325 GCF_046535075.1 Brevibacillus sp. SIMBA_040 | reverse complement strand
GGAGCGGACGAAGGGTCTCGAACCCTCGACCTTCGCCTTGGCAAGGCGACGCTCTACCAATTGAGCTACGTCCGCATGTAAAAAAGTAAAAGGCTTGCTCTGGCTGCAAACCCTTCTGTTATAGTATGGTGCGGGTGAAGGGACTTGAACCCCCACGGTTGCCCGCCAGAACCTAAATCTGGTGCGTCTGCCATTCCGCCACACCCGCATGTAAACTAAACAGAAAGCAATGTTGCCATTGCATTTAGTTGTAAAAACTGGTGAGCCATGAAGGACTCGAACCTTCGACCCTCTGATTAAAAGTCAGATGCTCTACCAACTGAGC
>NZ_JAWRXI010000105.1:0-326 GCF_046535075.1 Brevibacillus sp. SIMBA_040 | reverse complement strand
GCGAGGTGCGGGCCGACCGCGACCGCGCCGACGCCCGGGCCGCCGCAGCCGTGCGGGATGCAGAAGGTCTTGTGCAGGTTCAGGTGCGACACGTCGCCGCCGAACTGGCCCGGCGCGGTGAGGCCGACCATCGCGTTCATGTTCGCGCCGTCGACGTACACCTGGCCGCCGTGCGCATGGACGATCTCGCAGATCTCGCGCACGTTCTGCTCGAACACGCCGTGCGTCGACGGATACGTGATCATGATCGCCGCGAGGTCGTTCGCGTGCTGCTCGGCCTTCGCCTTGAGATCGGCGATATCGACGTTGCCCTGCGCGTCGCACGC
>NZ_JAWRXI010000104.1:0-327 GCF_046535075.1 Brevibacillus sp. SIMBA_040 | reverse complement strand
CAAGGTGATGACCGGCGCTGGTTGAACAAGCACAGCCTGCTGTTTCTCACGGAGGACGGCTACATGCTTGAGCCGATTCTCGAACCGACATTGGTTGGCAACGAGGACGCCGACGTGACCGTCGCCGTGAGAGCAGGTGGACAGGACGTCAGCCTGGACAGGGTGTTGAACGCCGGAACGTTCGTGGTGCCCCATGGGCGTTCGACCCGCTGTTTCATCGAACGTGGGCCACACAGAAAGGTGGTCGAAGTTCGTCTTAAAAGCGACGCGACTGCTTGCGTGTTGTACGTGGATTATTCGTCGCAGGAGATTCTCCAGGTATTGGCC
>NZ_JAWRXI010000103.1:0-330 GCF_046535075.1 Brevibacillus sp. SIMBA_040 | reverse complement strand
CTTATTTCTTGGCCTTCTTGTCGGCTGCGTGACCCTTGAACGTACGGGTCAGTGCGAACTCGCCAAGCTTGTGGCCGACCATGTTTTCCGAGATGTACACCGGAACGTGTTGACGGCCGTTGTGAACAGCGATCGTCAGGCCGATGAAATCCGGCAGAATCGTCGAGCGACGCGACCAGGTCTTGATCGGCTTTTTGTCGCGCGAAGCTGCAGCCGCCTCAACTTTCTTCAGCAAATGGGCGTCGCAGAACGGACCTTTTTTTACAGAACGTGCCATTGCCTACTCCTTAACGCTTGTGACGGCGCTGGACGATCATCGTCGTCGTGCGC
>NZ_JAWRXI010000102.1:0-330 GCF_046535075.1 Brevibacillus sp. SIMBA_040 | reverse complement strand
ATCGATCGCTTTCGCCTCCAGTCGCTCTGCCTCCAGTGTATTGGCCGCCAGGCCAACAACGGAAAACTCGAAGACGTCACCACCTGATAGGTCGTAGTCCCGCTGCAACAGGGAATTGCAGTGATTTTTGCGTTGAAGATCGGACACGTGGGATAGGGCACGTCCTCGGATGTTCATTGAGGAGCCTACATATATCCGCCCGTTTCCGGTGTGGCGCAACAAATAGGCGCCGCCAGCCGAAGGAAGTGACTCGGCCGATACCGAGAGCCGGTCATTGTTTTGCTGTCCCGCGTCCCCGCCTTTGTTCCCCCTCCATGAAACGCTGATGCG
>NZ_JAWRXI010000101.1:0-331 GCF_046535075.1 Brevibacillus sp. SIMBA_040 | reverse complement strand
CGCGCGCCTCAACTGCTGCATCGTCCCGATCAGCCCCGGCAATTGAATCCGGCGTCGGCCGCACATGTGAGCTTGATCGTTGTAATGAATAGCGCTGGTTATGTTCCAGCGCTTTACGGATTCGCTCGCGCTCCTCGGAGTTCATCGTGATGCCATGCGGCCGCCATGCACGATCTTCGCCCGTGTCGAAGTTCTTGATGTAGCCGTTCGCCTTGCCATCGACCAACGTCGCCTTATACGCACCTTTGAGAGCCTTGATGCTCTTGCTTGTTGACACCCTGGTGTCCTGCCACGAGCCATCCATTTTGACCGGCTCAACGAGCACGAGGCC
>NZ_JAWRXI010000100.1:0-332 GCF_046535075.1 Brevibacillus sp. SIMBA_040 | reverse complement strand
CCATGACGTTAATCCGAACCAGTTGCGTCGCTGGATCTCGCGCCATCAGCAGCATACGCTGCAAACCCAGACGAGGCCGGACCCGCTGGTGATCGACGGCGTATCGATCGACATTCCGGGCACTGCACATCGGGCTCAAATGATTGCCGACACGGCATACACGTCGTGCGCGCCCTCGCTTGTTGAAAACGGAACGTCAGCTCCACACATTCACTATCCGACTGCCTGGCAGCGGAGATTGGTTCGGCAGTGCCACGAACCGATGCAGCCGCTCGCACGCATCCTCATAGCGATATTGCGGCACGCTCGCCAAGACTTCATCGAAACGCAGC
>NZ_JAWRXI010000099.1:0-335 GCF_046535075.1 Brevibacillus sp. SIMBA_040 | reverse complement strand
GTTGCGAAAGCAAATCAGCTTCTTTAAATGTTAAAGCCTGATTATTATCTCCCCACAATAGAAAATTTCCATTTTCAATAGTCCCGGTATTAAAATTATTGGTAAGCTTTAAACTGTCAATTGCTACTGTTACATTTCCTTCATTAGAGTTTGTGGATTGTTTTTGATATAATTCAAAAGCATCGTCTCTTCCAATCCCAGTAATTCGAAAATTATAATTTTTATTTTTCTTTGAATCCCATAAAATTTGATCACTAGAAGAAATATAATTTTTTTCCGATATATTATTAATAGTTATGCCATATTTTATTGATAAATAAGTCTCAATTTTTTGA
>NZ_JAWRXI010000048.1:0-856 GCF_046535075.1 Brevibacillus sp. SIMBA_040 | reverse complement strand
TAAAGAAACATCAGTCCAATGTTACAGGGATCGAAGATCAAATCCTTGCGCTCTATGCCAAAGGTGTTTCTACGCGTGATATCCAAGACCATCTGCACCAGCTCTATGGCATTGAAGTCTCACCAACGCTTATTTCTAATGTCACGAATAAAGTCGTACCTCTGATTAAAGAGTGGCAAAATCGCCCCTTACAGTCGGTTTATGCGGTCGTATTCTTAGACGCTATTCATTTTAAAGTCAAACAAGACGGTGCTATTGTAAACAAAGCTGCCTATATGGTGATTGGCATTGACCTTGACGGTCATAAAGATGTACTTGGGATCTGGATTGGTGAGAATGAATCCGCAAAATTCTGGCTGTATGTACTCAATGAACTCAAAAACCGTGGGGTTCAGGATATTCTTATTACAAGCGTAGATAACCTTCGTGGTTTTACAGAGGCTATTTCTGCATGTTACCCAGAGACAGAGATTCAGAAATGCGTTATCCATCAAATTAGAAATTCGATCAAGTACGTTTCTTATAAGGATTTAAAGAGGATTACGTCTGAATTAAAGCCCATTTATAAGGCTCCAACGGAGCAAGCTGCACTGGAAGAGCTCGAACAGTTTGAGCAAACTTGGGGGAGTAAATATCCCTTACTGGTACGTTCCTGGCGTACCAACTGGGATGAAATTGCTACCTTCTTTAAATATCCTCCAGAGATTCGAAAGCTGATCTATACGACCAACGTCATTGAGAGTTATCATCGACAACTACGAAAAGTAACAAAGGGAAAAGCCATGTTTCCCACAGACGATGCCCTTCTTAAGATGTTATATCTCGTAACCATGGATGTCTTACGAAAATGGACGGG
>NZ_JAWRXI010000098.1:0-336 GCF_046535075.1 Brevibacillus sp. SIMBA_040 | reverse complement strand
CTATCGTCCCGCGAACGCATGGGTGAAGAGCTTTCGGCAATGGTTGAAAGCCTTGTGGATCGACTCATGGAGGAGGGCAACGAGTCGATTGAACAGTCCCGATCAGCCTTTGATTTGGAGCGTTTAGAGCTCCAGGCGCAGATCGCCAGCCTGCAAACCGAACTGATCGCAGCGCGTAGGCAGCTCGACACTCAGCAAGCAGCCATTGAGGCTCAAACTGCTGACCTAAAAACCACGCAGTCCTCGCTCCAGGCAGAGCTGACACGCAATGCCGGACTTAATCAACGCTGTACTGACCTAGAAGCCTTGGTCAGTGACCGGGATAAACAGATCCAC
>NZ_JAWRXI010000097.1:0-336 GCF_046535075.1 Brevibacillus sp. SIMBA_040 | reverse complement strand
ATCGAAAATGTCGCACCCAACCACGCGTACTGATGCGCATACGCGAGCCCGAAAATGTCCCAGGTGCCGGCGCTGGGAAGTGTGATGCCGCATGAATTCGACTTGCAATAGGCTACCGCGCTGCCGCCGCCGCCAAGAGGCGTCCACACATTGTTTTGGCAGAACAATGGCCCGCTGCCAGAGTTCGCTTGCATCCCGTTCGGCGAGCACCCCCCGCCTTGCTGGGCCCATCCGTTGACCTGCACGTACTCGTTGACCGACAGTCGGTTACCAACAGTCAATCCACCATCAATTTGCGCACTCCCGGTCGAATGGATCCACGCGGCCGTCACGGCG
>NZ_JAWRXI010000096.1:0-336 GCF_046535075.1 Brevibacillus sp. SIMBA_040 | reverse complement strand
CTGGTTCAAAGCTGGCAAATCATTTAATGATAGACTCATTAACGCTTTCGCTGTTCAGTTTTCAAAGAGCATTTTTAGTTCTGCTAAACTAACAGGAACTTCATGTTAACACATTCAACATCCTGTGTCAAACACTTTTTAGGTGTTTTTTGTTTATCTGTCCCTTCCTTCCGGAAGTCACAGAATCACATCATACCTCTTTGCCTTTAATGTTGTCAACCTCTTTTTTAACTGAGGCTAAACAATTTTAAAAGAAAGTTCATGGTCGGGAAGACAGGATTCGAACCTGCGACCCCTTGGTCCCAAGCCAAGTACTCTACCAAGCTGAGCTACTTC
>NZ_JAWRXI010000095.1:0-339 GCF_046535075.1 Brevibacillus sp. SIMBA_040 | reverse complement strand
CCCGAGTAGGCCGCCGGCGGTCGCGCCGATCAGGGGCTGCCAGTGGTCGAGCCAGTTCAGAAAGCCGTGCGGCGCGGCGGCCGGGATCGGCACCGGCAGGCACATCTGCGCGGCGGTGGCGGTCAGTTGGTAGAGGTATGCGGTCATCTCAGGCGTTGTCCTCGGGCGGGGCTGTATCGATCGGCTGATGCAGTCAGGTGGCGATGCCACTCGCGGTCAGGAACGGTTCAAAGCCGGCGAGCACGCGGGTTCCGAAGCTCTGCATCTCCACTTCGGTGCCATCCGGCCAGCACACCCACCGCTCGACGCTGGCGTTGAGCGCCACGGTGTTGAATGCGG